>NZ_JBSFHO010000001.1:1968-11306 GCF_053597075.1 Streptomyces sp. NPDC001514 | reverse complement strand
GGTTGGGGGCGGGTTTGTGGTGGTGGCCGCGGGTGGTTTTGTTTTTTTTTTTTTTTTTTGGGGGGGGGGGGGGGGGGGGGGGGGGGGGGGGGGGCGCCCCCCCCCCCCCCACCACGCGGTGGGGACGGGGTTTGCGGAGCCGGGCGGGGTACAAGGACCCGGTGCTTTCAGGTGGGCCTGTGTCCCCTGGCCGACGTCATGTGTTGTGTGCTGACCGCTTGTTCCGCTCCGCGCCCAGGCGGGCGAAGTAGGCGATCAGGTCGGGGTTGTCGACCGCCGAGGGGTTCAGGACCTGCTCGGCGGGAGCACCCTGAAGCAGGCGCTTGACGGGAACCTCGAGCTTCTTGCCGGTCTTCGTGTGCGGGAGAGCCGGTACGGCGAGGATCTCGTCGGGGACGTGGCGGGGTGAGGCGCCGGCGCGGATCGCGTCGCGGATCCGGTCGCGCAGGGAGTCGTCCAGGCCGACCCCGTCGGCGAGGACCACGAAGAGCGGCATCCAGTAGCCGCCGTCGGGTTCCTCCGCGCCGATGACGAGGGCCTCGGTGATCTCGGGGAGGCGTTCGACGACGTCGTGGATGTCGGCACTGCCCAGGCGCACGCCGTTGCGGTTGAGGGTGGCGTCGGAGCGGCCGTGGACGATCACCGAGCCGTGCGAGGTGAGCGTGATCCAGTCGCCGTGCCGCCATATACCGGGGTGGTAGGCGCCGAAGTAGGCGTCGCGGTAGCGGCTTCCGTCGGGGTCGTTCCAGAAGTACAGCGGCATGGACGGCATGGGGCGGGTCACGACCAGTTCGCCGACCTGGTCGAGGACAGGGGTGCCCGTCGCGTCGTAGGCGGCCAGCGCCACGCCCAGGCCGGGTGCGGACAGCTCCCCCGCCCAGACGGGGGTCGTGGAGGCGCTGCCGGCGAAGCCGGAGACGATGTCCGTGCCGCCGCTGGTGGAGGCCAGCTGGACGCCGCCGCCCACGTGGTCGCGGACCCAGGGGTAGGCGGAGGCGGGCAGAGCGGAGCCGGTGCAGCCGACGACGCGGATGGCCGACAGGTCGTGCACGGAGGGTTCGATGCCCAGCTTGGCCATGGCCAGCAGGTACTGAGGACTGGTGCCGAAGACGGTGACCTTGTGACGGGCCGCCAGCTCCCACAGGACGTCCGGACGCGCCTGCGGTGCCGGGGTGCCGTCGTAGGTGCAGGTGGCGGCACCGGTCAGCAGGGTGGAGACGACCAGGTTCCACATCATCCAGTGGGTGGTGGTGTACCACAGCAGACGGTCCCCGGTGCCCAGATCCGTGTGCAGGCCGAGCATCTTGAGGTGTTCGAGCAGGACCCCGCCGTGCCCGTGGACGATGCCCTTGGGCAGTCCGGTGGTGCCGGAGGAGAAGACGACCCACAGAGGGTGGTCGAACGGCACCGGGGCGATGGTGAGGTACTCGGTGCGCATGGCCGCGTCCTCCCAGGGAACCGTCAGCCCCGAGTCCCCGCCCTCGGGCCAGGCAAGGCCCACGTGGTCCACGAGCACCGTGGCCTTCAGCGTCGGCAGGGCGGCGGCGAGTTCGAGCGAGGCGGCGCGGCGGTCGTGTGTGGTGCCGTTGAACTGGTAGCCGTCCGCGGTGATGAGCACCGTGGGTTCGAGCTGAGCGAAGCGGTCGGCGGCGGCCTTGGGTGCGTAGTCCTGGCCGCACACCGACCACACCGCGCCCAGGCTGGCGGCGGCGAGGAAGGCGATGACGGCGTGGGGGGTGTTGGGCAGATAGCCCACCACCCGGTCGCCCTGTCCGACGCCCAGGTCGCGCAGGGTGGCGGCTACGGAGGCGACCCGGGAGCGCAACTCCCGGCCCGTGATCTCATAGCCGGCTCCGGTCTCGTCCAGGGCGGTGATCGCGGGAGCGTCCGGCTGCAGGTTGCGCAGCGCGTGGTGGGCGTAGTTGAGGGTGGCGCCGGGGAACCAGCGGGCGCCTGGCATGGTCTCCTCGGCCAGCACCCGCTCGTACGGAGTCGTCGCGTCGATGTCGAAGTACTCCCACACCGCGGCCCAGAACCCTTCGAGGTCGGTGACGGACCACTGGTAGAGGGCCTGGTAGTCCGTGGGGTCCTGGATCCCTTCGGCGCCCCCGTGCCGGGCCGCCCATCGGGCGAAGTCCGCCATGCGGCTGCGGGCGGCCACGTGTGGGTCGGGAGTGAAGAAGGGTTCCGGGTACGGTGCGAGGTGCGGGCTCGTCATGGTGTGGTGTTCCTCGTCAGGGGGCGGGCCGGGCGTCGGCGGTACGGCGGGCCGTGTGCAGCAGGGGAGCCCAGGCGGCGGCGTCCGTGAAGTCGCCGGTGCCGGCCGGGACGGTGTCCATCACGACGCGGTCGGGGCGCAGCAGGACGGCGCCGGCACGGCCGCAGGCCAGCCAGCCGGCCACGGTGCCGTCGTCGTCCAGGTCGTCGACGCGGATCGTCCGGGCGCCCAGTGCCGTGGCCACGGCCGTCATCTGCGCCGTGGGCGGCACAGCGGTCAGGACGGCGAAGGAGTCCCCGAGGACGTCATCGAGGCGCACTCGCCTGTCGTCATGCCGTACCCAGGGCTGCGGGCAGAAGGTGCCGGCCAGCACGCGGCCGGTCAGCCTGGGGCGGCGCCGTACGAGTGGACCGGCGGTCAGGGCGGGGCTGAGGTCACGGCTCACCGCCGCGGTCACGCCGGGGATGCGACAGACCGCGCCCACCACGGCCCGGCGGAACGCCGCACCGCGGTCCTGCCCGCCGGTCATGGCCCAGCCGACGGCGACCGCCACGCGGATCACATGGCGGGCGTGCGGCTTGCGCTCGCGTTCGTAGGTGTCCAGCAGCCCCTCCTGTGCGCCCTGTTGGAGCACGCGGGCGAGCTTCCAGGTGAGGTTGTAGGCATCGCGCAGGCCCGCGCACAGACCCTGCCCGACGAAGGGCGGGGTGAGGTGGGCGGCGTCGCCCAGCAGGAAGACACGCCCCCTGCGCCACCGGCCGGCGAGACGGGCCCGGAAGGTGTACTGCGCCTGACGGATCACCTCGAAGTCGTCGGCCTGCGAGACATCGGGCGGCAGGTCCACCCAGGGGGCGACCAGCTCACGCAGGCGCGCCCACCCGTCCGGGCCGTCCAGGTTTTCGTCCTCGGCCAGCCGGAACTCCCAGCGGTAGCGGTCCTCGCCGACGCGCATGAACGTGCCCGGCCGGTTGGGGCAGCAGATCTGCTCGGCGCCTTCCCAGGTGCGTACCGGGCGGCTGGTGCGCACGTCGATGACCCGCCAGCTCTCTTCGAAGTGCAGGTCCTCCCAGAGGGTGCCGATGGCGTCGCGGGTGAGACTGCCCGCACCGTCGCAGCCGAGGACGGCATCGGCCCACAGGTGCTCCTCCTCGTCGCTGCCGTCGCGGCGGAAGGTGACCCGGACCGGACCCGTGGGATCGTCCGGTCCGTCGGTGTCCTGGGTGAGGGACACGACCTCCACCCCGCCCCACAGCTCGCACTCGGGGCGGCGCGCCAGGGCGTCGCGCAGCAGGCGTTCCAGCTCGGGCTGGTCGAACATGCTGGTCTGCGGGAAGCCGTGGTGCCCGTGCAGGGACCGTGGGAATTCGGTGATCATGCGGCGCCGGGCATCGAGCAGCCGTAGCCCGCGCGCGGGGCGTGCGAGGGCGGCGAACTCCTCGTGGACACCGACGCTCTGCAGGATCCGGCGGATCTCGTCGTCCACGACGACGGCGCGCGGCTGGGGGTAGACGTCCCGGTGGCGTTCCAGGACGACGCTGCGCACTCCGTGCCGGGCGAGCAGGAGGGCGGCCGTGACCCCGACGGGTCCGGCACCGATGATCACCACCGGCATCCGGGATACGGCCTTCATGGTGCGTCCGTAACGGGGGTCCGCTGCTCGCCGAGGTCGATCTGCCCGTCGGGGGTGGCGATCGTGGCGGTGATGAGGTCACCGTCGCGCAGGTAAAGGGGGTTCTTGGCCTGGCCCTTGAAGAACGCCTTCCACTTCAGCGCCGGCGGCAGCAGCGCGACAATCTTCCCGATCGGCTTGGGCGGGGCCTTCAGGGCCGTGCCGCCGGGAGTGCCGGTCAGCAGCAGGTCGCCCGGCTCGAGGGTCTGGAAGCGGGCGAGCAGGGTGAGCGCCTGTGCGGGCCGCACGATCATGTCGGCCAGCGTGCGGTCCTGGCGCGACACGCCGTTGACCGACAGCCGCAGCCGCAGGTTCAGCAGATGGGCGAAGTCCTCGGGCTCCAGCAGCGCCAGGTACGGCCCCGTCGGTGTGAAGGTCGGATAGGACTTGCTCTCGTAGAACTGGGTCTTGGTCAGCTGGACGTCGCGGGCGCTGACGTCGTTGGTCAGGACAAGACCGGCGACGTAGCGCGGCAGGTCCTGCTCCTCGACGACGGTGCCCACGGGCAGGGTCTCGCCCATGACGAGGCCGAGTTCCACCTCGTAGTCGAGGAACTTCACGTGCGCGGGACGGATGATCGTGTCATGGGGGCCGCTGACCGAGCCGGACGCCTTGCGGAAGAAGGTGGCCGGAATGTCGCCGGTGAAGCCCGAATCCTTGGCGTGGCTGCGGTAGTTGACCATCTGGGCGACCACCCGGCACGGGGTGGTGACCGGAGGCAGCGCCACCAGGTCGGCGACAGGCGTGCCGCTCTCGGCGGAGGCGGCGGCTTCGCGGACCGCGTCCCGGTCGGCGAGCAGTTCGGCGGTGGTGACGGCCTTGGTCTCGACGCGGACGGCGCGCTCGTCCCGGACGACCCACCAGCCGTCGGAGGTGCGCAGAACGTTGGTGCTCATGAGCTCATCGCTTTCATCAGGCCCAGCAGGCGTGCGGGGTCGAGTTCGTTGTCGCCGCGCAGGGCCGTCATGACCTCGCGCAGCTTGGCGGGGGACGGGCTGGTGCCCAGGAAGTCGCGGGTGACCGGCGGGCCCCACTGGGACAGGCCGCTCGCCGACATCGGCGCCCAGCCCGGCTCCAGGTCGGAGGAGAAGAGGTCGCCGTCGGCGAAGTGCTCCAGCATGAAGTGGTCGGGGTCGCGCCAGTAGTCGAACAGCTGGCTGCCCTGGATGTGCCGGCCGATGCCCCAGCTGCGCTGGTAACCGCGCTCGGCCAGGTACTCCCCGCCGGCGCCGATCGCGTCGAGGTCGGTGACCTGGTAGGCGGAGTGGACGTAGCCGGTTCCGGGCCCCAGGTGCAGGGCCAGCGTGTGGTGATCGACGGCCACACTCCCCTGGTCGCACCGGATGAACGCCATCGTCGGCCCGCGCCCGCGCTGCCCGTCCAGGAACAGGAAGTCGGACACGATCATCCCGAGGGTGTCCAGGTACCAGTCCAGGGTGCGGGCGAACACCCGTGTCTCCAGCACCACATGGCCCAGCCGCTGGATACGGGACGGCTCACGGGGCGGACGCTGGGTGGCGTTCGTACGACGGTGATCGGTACCGAAGTTGAGGATCAGCGGCTCCTGCTCGGGCAGCTCGGGCAGCTGCTCGGCGCAGTGCACGACCCGGACCGGCAGGCCCGAGGGATCGAGCAGGGCGACCGACTGCCCACCGCCCGGTACGCCGATGTCCCGGACGGTACTGCCGGTGGCGCGGGCCAGCCGGTCCAGGTCGGCCCGCTCGGCCGCGCGGAACGCCGGTCCGATGAAGCGGGACGTACGCCCCTTGCGGATCACCATGCACGGCGAGCCGGCGAAGGTGCCGCGCAGCCACAGCTCGCCCTCGGTGCGGGCGGCGATCGCGAAGCCGAAGTCACGGGCGAAGACCTCGGCCCGGTCCAGGTCGGGCTTCTCGAACTCCAGCCACGCCAGGTCGGCCACCTTGATCACGGGATTCCGGGACCGTCCCGGATGCTCACCGCGCGAGGCGCCCTGCTCACTGTGGAGGTCTTGGTGGGGCGTCTGGGGAGCGGCCCTGTTAACGGAGGTGTGGGACATGGTGTCCTCCAAGCAACACTGCTGTAATGAGGAAATCATCAACTTTGCCGTTACCCATCGTCAATAGGGTGGACCCAAATAATTGATGATCTCATCAGTAATGGCAGACTGATCGTGACGGTTGTTAGACTCGCCGTATGCCGACGTCAGCCCCGCCCAAGAACCGCTTCGAACGGCGCCGCGCCGAGACCCGTCAGGCGCTCGTCCGTGCGGCCCGGCAGATCCTCGCGGAGACCGGGGACACCAGCGCCAGCATCCAGGCCATCGCCGAGCGCGCGGACGTCGGCTTCGGCTCCTTCTACAACCACTTCGAGTCCAAGACGGAGCTGTTCGACGCCGCCGTGACAGACGCCCTGGACGAGTTCGGGCAGGTCATAGACGAGCGCGTACAAGGAATCGACGACCCGGCCGAGCTTGTCTCGGCGGGCTTCCGGCTCACCGCCCGGATGGCCGACTCCCACCCTGAACTCATGCGGATCCTGCGTGACCGCGGTCTGGCCCAGATCCACACCGACCGGGGCCTCGCCCCCCGAGCCCTGCGTGACCTGGAGATCGGCATCGCCTCGGGCCGCTTCACCTGCACCAACCCGACCACCGCCCTGTCCGCCCTCGGCGGGACCCTGCTGTCCCTCGTGGCGCTACGGCTGGCCCGCCCCGACATCGACGGGGACGAGGCTGCCTCGGACCTGGCCGAGATGGTCCTGCGCATGCTCGGCGTCCCGCCGGACGACGCCCACCAGGTGACCCGGCGGCCGCTGCCCGACCTCGGTTGACCCGGAGCACCGGCTGCGCCAGGCCCCGCGGACACCGGAAAGCCGTGGGCGCCACCCCGTTCGCCGGTGGCCGCGCGGGCCCTCGCCCTCGACCACGACCGGCCCATGAGACCGGGCTCCTCCCGGACGCCGCGCAGCCGGATGCGGCCGGCTGAGGCTTCGCGGGCCACCAGGACGGCGTAACGTCGTCAAAGTGGACTTCACCGCGGACAGTCTTCTGTCCCGTGCCGCGCATGAGCTCAGCCCGCGAGCGGACGAGCTGATCCACGACATAGAGCAATGCCTGCGGCGCGAGGTCCCCGAGTTGTGGGACGAACCGGACATCGCGCAGATGACGGGGGAGAACGTCGCCGAGCACGTCATCGCCATACTCTTCGGCATCGAGCACGGCATCGAGCCAAGGCGGATCGATCCGCCGGCCGCCGACGCCGAGCGCGCGCGTCGGCTGGCTCAGCGCGGGAAGCCGGTCACAGCAATGCTGCGCGCCTTCCGGCTCGCGCAGGGCCGTCTCCTCGACCGGCTGCTCGAAGAGCTGCCCCTTCTCACCAGCGATGCAGAGCCGATCAACGCGGCGGCACGCAAGCTGACCGTACTGGCGACCGAATACATGGACCGCACATCGGAGACGGGCGTCCTGGCCTTCCAGAAGGAGCGGGATCGCCAGGTGCAGTGGCGGCTGTCGGTGGTGAACGAGGCGAGCGTACGCGTCGGAACGACCCTGGACATCGTCCGCACCGCCCAGGAGTTGGCGGACATGGCCACCGAGCACTTCGCCGACGCCGTCACCGTCGACCTCCTCGACACGTCTTCCGGAGAGGAACCTCCTGCGGAGGGCACACTCGTGGTCCGCCGGGTCGCCCAGCGGTCGGTGATGGACGGTTACCCCGAGACGACCCATCTGGAAGCGATCTACGCGGAATCGTCGGTTCCGCCGCAGCAGCTCCACAGGTATCCGGACGGATCACCACCGGCTCGCGCCCTGGTCACCGGCCGGCCCTCACGGCACCACCTCGGCCCGTCCGCATCAATGCTGCTGGTACCGCTGAGCGCCCGTGGCACCACGCTGGGTGTCGCTCAGTTCTTCCGTCACAACAAGCCCGACGCATACGGGGACGAGGACCTGCTCCTCGCCCAGGAGATCGCAGCCAGGGCGGCGGTGGCCATCGACAACGCCAGCCGATACACGCACGCGCGCGCCACCGCCCTCACCCTCCAGCGCAGTCTGCTCCCGCGCAGTACACCCGCGCAGTCCGCCGTGGAGGTCGCCTGCCGCTACCTGCCTGCTGCCGCCCAGCTCGGCGTGGGCGGCGACTGGTACGACGTCATCCCGCTGTCCGGTGCCCGGGTCGCACTCGTGGTGGGCGACGTGGTCGGCCACGGCATCAACGCCGCCGCCACCATGGGCCGGCTGCGGACCGCCGTGCGCACCCTCGCCGACATCGACCTGCCGCCCGACGAACTCCTCACCCACCTGGACGACGTCGTCATCCGCCTGTCCGCCGAAGTCTCTTCCGAAGTCTCTGCCCAAACGGACAACGAATCCGCGGGGGACATCGGGGCCACCTGCCTGTACGCCGTGTACGATCCCGTCGCCGGCTGCTGCACCCTCGCCCGCGCGGGCCACGTGCTGCCCGCCGTGATGACTCGGGACGGAACCGTCGACATCCTCGAGCTGCCCGCCGGCCCGCCACTCGGCCTGGGCGGCCTGCCGTTCGAGGCGGCGGAGATCGACCTGCCCGAGGGCAGCATCATCGCCCTCTACACCGACGGCCTGATCGAGGCACTCGACCACGACGTCGATGCGGGCCTCACCCGACTGTGCCACGCCCTCGCGCAGTCCTCCGCCTCCCTGGAGACGGTCTGCGACACCGTCCTCGAAGCGCTGCTGCCCGCAGACCGACCGCACGACGACGTGGCACTCCTCCTGGCCCGCACTCACACCCTCGGGGACCGCCAGGTCCACACTTGGGACGTGGATGCCGACCCGGCCGAGGTCGCCCGGGCCAGAGCGAGTGTCTCCGAGCAGCTGACCACCTGGGGACTGGAGGAACTCGACTTCACCACCGAACTGGTCGTCAGCGAACTGGTCACCAACGCCATCCGCTACGGCCGGCCTCCCATCCAGCTGCGTCTCATCCACGATCGCACCCTCATCTGCGAGGTCGCGGATGCCGGCAGCACGACTCCGCACCTGCGCCGGGCCCGTGTCTTCGACGAGGGCGGGCGAGGTCTGTTCCTCGTCGCCCAACTCGCCGAGCACTGGGGAACGCGCCATGCCCGACGTGGCAAGACGGTCTGGGCGGAGTGCGCCCTGGGCGCGCCGGAGCTCTTCTCGGACGCGGCAGCGCTGGACGTGGAGGGTACTCCCGGGGTCGTATGAGCAGGTCCCGCGTTCCGTTCCTCCCGCGGCGGCCAGTACATCGGTGCGTCCCACGCAGAGGTATCACCCGGCTCGCCCTGCCCGACTTCACCTGCCCCGGAGTCGGTATGCGCCAGACCCGGATACGGGAAGCCGTGGGGGCCGGGGGGGCCCCCCCCCGCCCCCCCCCCCCCCCCCCCCCCCCCCCCCCCCTTGGTGGGCGGATGGAGAGTTTGTATTGGGGGGGGGGGTGGGGGGGGCGGTGGGCCCGCTCTTTTAAA
>NZ_JBSFHO010000001.1:0-1958 GCF_053597075.1 Streptomyces sp. NPDC001514 | reverse complement strand
CGACGACACCTGCCCGGCAGTGGTGAGGCGCCACACCCGGATCCGGGAAGCCGTGGGCGCCGGTGCTCCCTCAAGCACCGGCGCCCACTCACCCCTGCCCAAGGTGGTTTTGGTCGTCCTTCTGCAGAGTTGTCAGGGGACGAGGATGAGGCGGATCGGGTCGCCGATCTTGTTCTCCAGCCGGTTGACCGCGTCGGCGGCGTCGGCGAGCGGGATGTGGTCGGTGATGGAGGGGGCCAGGTCGAGGCGGCCGTTGGAGGCCAGCTGGACCAGCTCGGTGACGCCCTCAGGGGTGGCGCCGTAGTGACCACGCACCTGCTTCATCATGTAGTTGAAGGTCAGGCCCTCGGTGATGGTGAGCGGCTTGGGTGTGATGCCGACCAGGATCAGGGAGCCGCCCAGGCCGAGCACGGCGGCGGCCTGTTCACGGACGACGGGCACGCCGGCGCAGTCGAAGGCGAAGTCGAGGCCTCGTCCGGCGGTGGCCGCGCGGACCTGGTCGGCGAAGTCGGGGGCGGCCGGGTCCAGGGCGAAATCCGCGCCGAATTCCAGGGCGCGCTCGCGGGCGCCGGGCAGCGGGTCGACGGCGATGATCGGCGCGGCGCCGACCAGGCGGGCGACGCGGACGTTGTGCGCGCCGACTCCGCCCACGCCCCAGATGCCGACGGACTGGGCGGGACGGACGCCCGCGGTGGCGACGACGGCGGCGTAGGGGGTGGAGACCGCGTCGGGGATGATCGCGGCCTGGTCGAAGGGGAGGCTGTCGGGGATGGGGACGATGGTCTCCTCGGGGGTGACCATGTACTGGGCCCAGCCGCCGTCGTAGTCGATGCCAGCGGTACGGACCTGGCTGCAGGGGCGGCGGCGTGCGCAGCCATCGCACTGGCCGCAGCTCTTGCCGGCCTCCAGGGTGACGCGGGTACCGACGGTCAGGCCTCGCTTGAGGCCGGGACCGAGGGTGTGGATCACACCGGAGACCTCGTGCCCGACGGTGACCGTGTCGGAGTCCAGGAAGAGCGGGGGGAGCGAGCCGTCGAGCAGGTGGACGTCCGACAGGCAGACGCCCGCGGCCTTGACCTCGACAAGTACCTCGCCCGGGCCGGGCACGGGGACGGGGACCTCCTCCACGGCGAACTTCTTGCTGTCCACGTGGAAGCGTCCGGCGAGCATGGTGTCCATGGTGCTCTGCTTTCTGTGAGCGGGCTTTCCCCGGCGGTTGGGGCCGGTGGGTGCCGTGTGGTGCCTTGTGGGTGAGTGGTGGCCGGGGGGGTGCGGGGTGTCAGGACCGCCGCACCCTCCCGGCGTTTGGGGGGTCAGGCGAAGACGTCCTGCTGGTAGCGCTCGTCGGCTTCCAGCTGGGCGAGCCACTCCTGGGCGGCCTCGTCGTCGCTGCCGGTGTGCTTGCGGTAGATCGCCGCGAGGGCCTCGCGCACGGCGGGTGCCATGCGGCGGCCGTCACCGCAGACGTAGATGTACGCGCCGTCCTCGATGGCCTGCCACACGGTGTCGGCGGCGTTGGCGATGGCGTTCTGCACGAACCGGGCCGGGTGACCGGCCACCGCGGAGTAAGCGGTGTGAACCTGGGCGATCCCGGACTGCTCCCAGTCCTGCATCTCCTGCCGGTAGAAGTAGTCGTGCTCCGGGTGGCGGCAGCCCACGAAGACCTGCGACAGGCCCACCTCGATGCCGTTCTCCTGCTGATGGGCGCGCTCCTCCAGGAAGCCGCGCAGCGGCGCGATGCCGGTGCCCGGGCCGATGAGGACCAGCGGCGTGGCCGGGTCGACCGGCGGGGCGAAGGTCGGGGAAGGCACCCGCACGTAGCCGTAGAAGACGTCTCCCGGCTCCAGGCGCGCGATGTAGGACGAGCAGGTGCCGCGGTACTGGCCGTCGCCGGACAGGGCCGGGCCTTCCAGCAGACCCACGGTCAGGCGCACGTGGCGCGGGTTGGCCAGCGGGGC